>NZ_CP187359.1:0-20187 GCF_049810315.1 Pseudarthrobacter sp. J47 | reverse complement strand
GCCTCCCTTGTTCACGCGATCCGTGCGGATGACGCGAGCGAAGGTGTAGGGGCGGCCGTTCTTGTCGGTGCGCAGCTCGGGTGCCTTGGCCAGGTTCCCGGTGAAGCTGATGAAGGTGGTCATGATCTTTCCTCTCGGTTCGGTTTCGGGGTTATGGGGTTTATAGGTCTATTGTACCTAATAGGTCTAGTCGTGTCTATGGTTTCGGCAGATTATCCGGTGCAGCTCCCCCACATTCCCAGCGCGTCGGCCTGCGCTGCGCGCTCTGCGTCGCGGTGCTCGGCCTGGCCGATGTAGGGCGCATCGTAGGTGTACTCGTGCGCGGCTCCTGCTTCGAGCAGCATGACGGCTGCGCTCTGCCCGTCGATGTAGACATGGCGCAGCAGTCGCCCATAGCGGTCGGTGTCATCCTGAGTAGGATCGGCGCGTAGCTCGACCGCCTGCCCGTAGACCATTGCGTTCAGCTCGTCGCGGGCCTCTTGCGCGTAGCAGTCGTCCTGCCCGCCGTCTCGGTTGATTTCGGGTGTATCGAGGCCGATGAGGCGCACGCGCGCCTCTCCCCCGGCCGTCTGCACGTCGATGGTGTCGCCGTCTACTACGGCGATCACTTGCGCACTCTCGGCGGGCAGCAGCTCGGCGTCGGCTGCGCTCGTCTCGGTGCAGCTCTGTAGGCCGGTGGCGCTAGCGAGTGCGAGCACGCCTGCAAGGATCGTGCGCAGCGCGGCCGCCCTCACTTGCTCTTCCCTTCGAGCCGGTCGATAGAGCGGATCATGCGGTCTTCCCACATATCTTTCTCGCTCGATCCCATTTCATCCCAGCCCAGCGGGTACTTGATCCCGGCTGCACGGATGCGGTCTTTGATCTTCTGGTGCTCGGCCTCTCGCTGCGCGATCCACGCGGCGCGCTCTTCTTTGGTCAGCATGATATTTCCCCCTTATGGGTCTTATGGGTCTATTCCGCGGTGTCAGTGAGTCGCTGCGAGAGCGCTTCGATCTTGTCGGGTCGAAAGCCTGACCAGTGCTCGTCATCGGTGACGACGACGGGTGCCTGCATGTAGCCCAGCCCCTTGACGTACTCGGCGGCCTCGGCGTCGGCGCTCACGTCGATCACCTGGTAGTTGATGCCCTTGTTATCGAGCGCCCGATAGGTCGCGGTGCACTGCACGCAGCTCGGCTTGCTGTAGACGGTGACTGTAAAGCTCATGATCGGTTCCTTTCCTGCCCAGTGCCTCGGTTCCCTCTGACACTCCCCTCACGTTTTTTTGCCGTGAAGGCACCATGTGCCTTCGTAGCGAGCGCAGCCGGAGGGCAAGTGACCGTGGAATACCGGAGCGGCCGAGCGCCAGCGAGAGACGCGAGGATATGCCGCGAAAGCACTTGCGTGTAGGTGGAGCGAACGTAGAATGCCGCAGGCTTCACGGCAAAATACGATTTGAAAGATGGGCGGCCGCGCAGCGGCCGACACATGGCCGCCCTCTGTCGGCGGCCCCGGTCGCGGATGCGGCCGGTGCAGCGCCCCGGCGCTGCCGCCTGGTGCCCGCGGCCGAACGGCCGCGGGCGGCGGGCACTCATTCGCTGTACTCCTGCGCTGCCCTGTTGAGCGCATCGAGCGCAGCGGTGATTTCGATGCTCTGCTTTGCGGCGCTGAGCTGCTGCCACTCTTCGCCGTGCTCGGCCTCGGCCCACTTGTGCGCCAGCTCGACGGGGGTTCGGCCGATCAGCTCGCGGCCGTCTTCGAGAGTGATGGTCAGGTGCTCGGCGGTGATGGTCATGGGGTCAACCTTCCAAGTTTGGGGGTTATGGGGTTTATAGGTCTATTGTACCTAATAGGTCTAATGGTGTCTAGGCCTTTTTCGATTCGGCTTTCGCTGCCCACCATTGGCGGGCGTCTTCGACCGCCTCGGCGTGCGTAGCTCGAACGGGGGAGCGGCCGAAGCGGGCTTGCCACCCTTCGCCGCGTACCGGCTGCACGTCGGCTCCGCTCACCTGGTGATCTGTGACCAGCTCCCAGAAGTCCGGGTAGGTGTTCATGCGGTAGCTGCCCAGCTCGCCGCCGTCGTGCTCGACCTCGATAGCGATGACAGTTCGCGATCCTTCCTCGCGGCGGTGGCCGGTGACGGTAGCGAAGCTAAGGCAGGTGCCCCGGCCGCCCAGGTTGAGCAGGCCCATAACGCGGGTGCCAATCTCAGGAACTTTGATGCTCATGGTTTTATCTCCTTTAGGTCTTATAGGTCTATTAGTTGATGGTTTCGGGGTCGCGGGTCAGCGTGTCCACGAACGTCACGAACTCGGGGCCGGTGATCGCCACGGTGTTTGCGAGCCTGTAGCCGCTGCGCGCGTAGCTCATCAGGTCTTCGTCGCGCTCTGCGAGCTTGCGAAGCTGCCGCGGAATCTCGGTGTCGTCCACGATGGGAACGATGGTCGTGATGGTGCTGATGCTCTGCATGGTGTCTCTCTCCCTCTCGTTTTTTTGCCGTGAAGGCGTTTACGCCTTCGTAGTGAGCGCAGCCGGAGTGCAACCCACCGTGGAATACCGGAGTGAGCGCAGCGAGCGAGGATATGCCGCGAAAGGGGTTGCGCGAAGGTGGAGCGAGCGTAGACTGCCGCAGGCTTCACGGCAAAAGAACGCGCAGCGTTCCGGTATGGTCGGCCGCTTGCGGCCGTCGATGTAGGTGGGGGAGCGCGAGGGGCGGCTGCCCCTCGCCCGCCGCCGAGCTGGCGGCGGGCTGCGACTGGCTCTAATGGCCCTTATAGGTCTATTGCTGCCAGTAGCGGGGGTTCAGTGCCTCGGTGCCGTCGTAGTCCAGGGCGAGCAGGACGCGGGCGAGCTGGTCGATGTAGACGCCTTCGATCTTCGCGTGCTCGATGCCGCGGGCGTACTCGCGCACCTCGATTTCGATTTCATCGAGCGGGGTGGTGCTCACGAGCACGGCCATGTTGCGAGCGGCCGCGTAGCGGTCGCCGGTTCGCGTGAATGGAAGGATGCGGGCGGTGAACAGTAGGCCGCCGCGGTCGTAGCGGCCGGGCACTGCTGCGAGCTGGCTTGCACCAAGCGACATGAACACGCCGGGGCCGATTGCCTGGCGGAACTGTTCAGCGGTCGAGCGGTGGAACTCGTCAGCTCCGGCGATGTGTGCGGTGTCGAACGGGATAACTCGGGTGGGCTTCATGGTTTTACCTTTCGTTAGGTCTTATAGGGCTTATAGGTCTATTTAGGCGGCGATGAGCCGGTCGCGCTCGGCGTCGTCCAGCCGGTAGGCGAAGCTGCACGAGCCGAACCATTCGGCGGCGGCCGTCGCTGCTTCCTCGGTCGAGTACAGGCCAAGAATGCGGGTGCATGGGCAGTTGAGCACGGCCCAAGCGTTCGCGGTTCGGCTCTGGCCACACTCGCACGCGATCCGCTCGGCGCACTGCTGCGCCTCGGTGTCGGTGCCCTCGGCCGCGTAGCCGATTCCAACGGGTGCCAGTCCGGCGCAGCTCTTGCAGATGTAGGTGGTGGCCATGTTCTCTCTCCCTCACGTTTTTTTGCCTTGAAGGCGTTTACGCCTTTCGCAGAGAGCGACGCCGGAGTGCAAGTGACCGTGGAATACCGGAGTGAGCGCAGCGAGCGAGGATATGCCGCGAAAGCACTTGCGCGCAGGTTGAGCGAACGTAGAATGCCGCCAGGCTTCAAGGTAAAAAACGCGAAGCGTTCAAGCACTGCGGCCGCTTGCGGCCGTCACTATGGTGCAGCTCTTCGAGCTGCACTGCTTTGTCTGGGTCGCGGTGCGACCCTCGTGTTACTGCTTGGCTGTCCACACTGTGTGCAGGCCAGCCCCGCGATAGCTGGGCTGTGCACATTGTGGGCAGGTGAGGCTCTGCGTCGGTGTCCACATGCTGCCGCCTGCTCCGTCAGGTGGCGGCCTGTGCGTCATCCGACAAAGCGAACGGTCGTCGTGCGGTCGGTTCGCTCACGATAGGGCTGCCGCGCTCCGCTGCGCTGCGCTTTGCCTTCGAGGGGGTCTGGTTGCGTCTCGTCGTGGGAACGGGGGAACGGCACTGTACCAATCGGCTTTGCGCCGAGTACATCCATGATGATGCGTTCGGCGTCGGATACGGGCACGGGTCGCGGCCGAGCTGGCGGAGTAGTGCCGGTGATGATGCAGCGGGCGGCGCGGTAGTCGGCGCGGCCGTTGGCGGTGCGGGGATGAATCGGGCGAGGGGCTGGGCCAAGGTCAGGCACGAGCACGAGTTGACCTGGTGCGGGGCGCTTCGGGCGTTCAGCTCGGGGCGTGTTCATCCAGTCCAGCTCGGCGCACCACCAGGCCCACAGTTCGCGCTCGACAGCGTAGCGCTCGGCGCGAGCTGCCAGGCGTCCAGTGACGCCGCGGGCGTCGGCCGCTGCATCGCGGCGGTCGGCGGCGGGCTTGTGCCAGCCGTCACGGCTGAGCAGCAGCACGTCGGCTTCGATGAGTCGGGTAAGTGTCTGTACCGTGTGAGCTGCGTCTGATCCGGTGAGCTGGGCGAGTTCTCCGAGTGAGAGAGGATCGTGAGTGCAGCGTGCATAGACGTTCCCAGCGTGCAGCCCTAATGCTCCGAGAGTGAAGAGGTCATGTGCTGCGTCGTCCAGCCGGTTTGTGAGTTCGAGCAGCAGCGCGTTTCGTGCGGCTGCGCCGCTGCCGGGGGGGCGGTGGGCGACTTGTGACCGGGCATCTACTGGGTTGCTGTGGATAACGACGTGAGGGCCGATTTTCCAGTGTGCGGCGCTGCGGCCTTCGGCCTCGTTGGTGCGAATGATCCAATCGTCTTCTGCGAGGCGCAGTAGCGCTGTGCGCGCCGTTTCACGGCCGATGCCTGCCATGAGTGCCAGGCGTCGGGTATCGGCCTCCAGATCGGCGCTGAGGGCTTGCAGGGCAAGGATGCTCAGCGCATCGAGCACGCGACGGTCAGCGGGGCCGCCTCCGCGGTTCCATCTGCCGGGGGCGGCGTCTGCGCGGCTCTGTACGGCGAGTACATGCGCGGCGATAGCGTCGGCGCGTGTGTCGAACGTCTCATCGCGGCCGACGATGCGGCGGCCGCTGGCGATGTAGGCAACGGCGCGATCCCATTGGCGGCGCAGCACGCGCGCGCGTTCGTCAGGCCGACGTGCGATGCGGCGGCCGTCTTCGTTGCGGGTGCGTGCGTGTTCCAGGCCGGGGGCTGTGTCGAGCACGCGGGCTACGTCGCTGTAGTGCCAGTGTGCGGCGGCCGCGCCGGTCAGCACGCGCCAGAGCACGGCGCTAGCGTCGTCGGCGGCGGCGTTGGTGCGCAGCGCTGCGGCCGCTGCGGCCGCTAGGGGGCGTTTGGTGCCGGGAATGTGGGGGTGTTTGCGGTCGTCCTGGGCTGTGTCGGCCGAGAACGTGTCTGTGCGCTCCGTAGCGGCCCGATCATTGACGAGCTGGGCCAGGCGCTCAACGGCGGCCGCTACGGCTGCCGTGGTGCCACTGGGGCGCGTGAGCGAGTCCAGATTGCCGTCGATGACGGTCGAGCTGCCGCCGTGGCGGTGTGGTGCACCTGGTGGGCGCACGCATCCGGCCGCGGGGTTCATGATGGGGGAGAGGTCGAGCGTTGTGTGCAGCACCTTGGCGAGCCGTGCGAGCCGGTGCACCAGCTCGGCCGCGACTCCCTCGCGTAGCGCGATCCAGATATGACGGCCGCCCTGCGGGCCAGACTGGCAGACGACGGGGGCAAGGCCCGCGTCGATGAGGAGCCGCGCGAGCGCGGCCGTGTCTTGCTCGGCGGCCTCGGCCGCCTCGGGCGTCTTTCCGTCCAGGTCGAAGCAGAGCAGCCGGTAGGCGTGCTCGCGGTCAGTGAGGTAGATCGCCCAGGGCCGCTCAGGCGCGGCCGCGGTAACCGGCGTGATGTGCTGCGGCGGGTAGCTGTTGAGCGTGCTGCCGTCCTCGTTGACGGCTGCGACGCGCACGGTAGGGCGGGGGCTGATCGCTGCGGTGATCGCCCATGCGTCGGCAACTGAAAGTTGGGTCGCGCATATCTTGCGGTCTGTTGCTATGATGGTGTCACCTCCTAGGGCACCTCCTGGTAGGCACGCGAAAACCTCCGGGCTTTTGCTCCACCTGATCCGATTCGGTCGCCAAACTTCATACGGCTCAGGTAATGACTTCTCCGATACCCCAGCTCCCCGAGCTGGGGTATCGCTCATTTATGCGGTGTCAATGGGTAACTCCCCTTCGTTTGGTTCAGGCTGAGGCATCCAGTTCGGCACGCCGCGGTCGCTCAGCTCCGTTTCCAAGTGGTCGATTACCAGTTCGAGGAACACACTTGAAGTCACACCGGAGTTGCGCGCGATCTGGTCGAAGCGCTCTTTGCGGTGCAGCTCGATTGACCACGCTGCGCGCACGGGCGCGATGCGTGATCCTCGTGGTGCTCGCCTAACGGTCATGCCACCACACTACAGGTAGATGTAGAAGTAGCGCCACCAAAGACACGTTGATTGCTTGGCGTGTCGTCGGTAGTCGCTGTTCTTTGTAGAAACCCTCATGGCGATCGCGCAGCCGGCGGCAGGGGTTCCTACAAAGACTGAGGGCCGGTAGCGCGTTAGCGTTACCGGCCCTCAGTGCTGGTGGGGCTACAGGCCGCGTGCAACGGCGGCCGCCGCACCGAGCCATGCGCGCTGAGTTGCGGGGCGCAGCGCCGCGACGTTTAGCCAGCCTTCGACCATCTGGGGGTCGTGGGGGATTGTGGCGACCTCGCGTGCGAGGCTGGTGAAGCCGTTGACGACGGTGCTGATGTTGGCTCTGTTGCAAAAATCGTGAAGCTTGAGCATGCTTGGCGGAGATTGGACGGACGGAACGATGACGGATTTCAAGTGGCGCCATTTCCAGGGTGATGTGATCCTGTGGGCGGTGCGCTGGTATTGTCGCTATCCGATCAGCTATCGCGACCTTGAGGAAATGCTGGCGGAACGCGGCATTTCGGTCGACCATACGACGATCTATCGCTGGGTCCAGTGCTACGCCCCGGAGATGGAGAAGCGGCTGCGCTGGTTCTGGCGGCGTGGCTTTGATCCGAGCTGGCGCCTGGATGAAACCTACGTCAAGGTGCGGGGCAAGTGGACCTACCTGTACCGGGCAGTCGACAAGCGGGGCGACACGATCGATTTCTACCTGTCGCCGACCCGCAGCGCCAAGGCAGCGAAGCGGTTCCTGGGCAAGCCCTGCGAGGCCTGAAGCACTGGGAAAAGCCTGCCACGCTCAATACCGACAAAGCGCCGAGCTATGGTGCAGCGATCACCGAATTGAAGCGCGAAGGAAAGCTGGACCGGGAGACGGCCCACCGGCAGGTGAAGTATCTCAATAACGTGATCGAGGCCGATCACGGAAAGCTCAAGATACTGATCAAGCCGGTGCGCGGTTTCAAATCGATCCCCACGGCCTATGCCACGATCAAGGGATTCGAAGTCATGCGAGCCCTGCGCAAAGGACAGGCTCGCCCCTGGTGCCTGCAGCCCGGCATCAGGGGCGAGGTGCGCCTTGTGGAGAGAGCTTTTGGCATTGGGCCCTCGGCGCTGACGGAGGCCATGGGCATGCTCAACCACCATTTCGCAGCAGCCGCCTGATCGGCGCAGAGCGACAGCCTACCTCTGACTGCCGCCAATCTTTGCAACAGAGCCATCCCGAACAGGGCACGGCCCATCGGGGTCGTCGTGTCGATATCCGGCTCGGTGAGGCTCTTGATGTTCACGCCCCGCTCGTGCAGGTCGGTGATCGTCTCGATGGCCATCTTCTCGCTGCCGGCGAGACGGTCGAGCCGGCGCACCATGAGCGTGTCGCCGGGGCGCAGGTAGTCCAGGCACGCGAGCCACTGCGGCCGGTCCTTGACGCGGCTGGACTCGCCGTGGTCGACGAACACGCGGCCGGCGCCGGCCGCGCGCAGCTCGGCCTCCTGAGCTGCCGGGTTCTGGTCATGACGAGACACCCGTGCATAGCCGACGACGTTGCTCATCGGCCCTCCCCGAGGTCGTTGCCGTACCGAGCGCCCGGCGTGTAGGGCGCACTCCCCCGGCCCTGGATGCCGCCGGCAGGCGGCGTGCTCCGTGTCGCGTCCGTGGCGGCCTGCGGGTAGCTCGCGCGCAGCGCCGAGCGGCCGCGTGTCGGGTCGTCGAGCCCGCCCGTCTGCCCCTGCCGGCGGTCGACGGTGATCGCGTCGAACACAGGCACGAGCGACCGCGGATCGGGAGCGTACGAGTACAGGTCCGGCCCGCTGAGCGCCGATCCCTGGTTCCACACTTCCGGCGTGACGCGGGCGTAGTCGAACGCGAAGCGGCTCTGCTCCGCGACGTGCTGCATGAACAGCTTCGACGTGCGCCCGTTGCCCTCCCGGAACGGGTGGGCCTGGTTCACGTAGGCGAACACCGTCGAGCTGTGAGCGATGAAGTCGCCTCGGTCGAGGCGGCGCCAGTCGGTCGAGGAGACGAGCTGGTGCACGTCCGACAGGTAGCGGTCGACCTCGCCCGTCTTGACGTCACCGAAGCCTCGGCCGACGCCCTTCGACATGTTGACCGTGCGGTACTCCCCCGCCCAGGCGTAGACGTCCTGGAACAGGTGGCGGTGGATCGCTCGTAGGTGGGAGCCGTCGTAGGTCTTGGCGATCGCCACGGCGCCACCCTCGATCTGTTGCGCGCGCACGTTCGTTCGCACGTACTCTCGTCGTGCCAGCTCGGCGGGATGCCGCTCGTCGAGAAGGTTGCGCAGCGTGCCGTTGCCGGTCAGCGGGTCGATCGTCTCCGGGTAGAAATACGACTCCCAGGTGTCGAACCGATCCACCACGTCAGCGTGCGGCGACGGCGCCGACCGTGCGCAGCGCGGTCGCGTCGGCTCGACGGATGTACTCGTCGAAATCAATCGCACCGCGCGCGTAGTCGGTCAGGTTCTCCACGTCCTCGCGGGTGGGGTTGAAGCCCTCGTGCCAGCCGGCGGCGAGGGACTGACGGACGGAGTTGCGCTGCACGTCGTCGAGCTGCACGAACAGCTCGGGCCAACGGTCCTCGACGTCGAACGTCTGCATGGTGGGCTCCCCTCTCGCGGGCTCTCGATCTATTCTACCGTGTATCCCGAAAACGGTCTAGATGCGGTTTCGGTCTGAACGGGTTTCGGGTCTGGGTTTCGGGACGGGAATCGTCGGCGTGTCGACGTCGGCTGTGAATCGCGGCGGTAGGTGTCGTGGTTTCGGCGCCGTTTAGCGTCCGATGAGCAGGGCTTCCTGGGCGGCGTCGACGGCTTCGGGGGTGAGGTGGGTGTGCTTGTTGATGGTGAGGATGCGGTTGACCTGGGTGACGAGCCGGTCGGCCAGCCGGAAGTTTCCGTTGGTCGCTCGGACGATCGCGGCCAGAGCTGCCGTGTGCGCGAGACCGGAGTCATCCGGGTTGGGGTCCGGGAGACGCTGTGCGACGACGGCGGTAAGTTCGTCGCTGCGGAGGGGCCGGTATTCGTGGGCGAACCCGATGCGGCTGTAGAGCTGGGGGTAGCGGGCGAGGCGTTTCTCGATGCCGGGCATACCGATGAGGATGACGCCCATTCGGTGGCGGTCGTAGAAGTCGCGGACTTGTTCGAGTCCGGCGGTTTTGAGCCGGTCAGCTTCATCGATGATGAGCAGTTCGGTGTTCCCGCTGTGCTGGGATTCGGCGTGAACGTAGGGGTCGACGTGGCCGTGCTGGGCATAGTCGATGGCCCAGGAGATGTGTTGGCAGGCTCGAGGCAGGCCTTGGTCGATCTGCTTGATGGTCGCGGCGACGGTAGGTGTGAAGAAGGCCGTTCTGCTTTGCTGGACCGCTTCGGGCACGGGCGGCAGGGCACCGCCGCTGCGGGAAAGTGGGTGCCATTGTTCCCATTCGTCGGTGCCGGCGTAGTGGCGGGCGGAGAGCGTCTTGCCGATCCCGGGGGGTCCGTAGCAGAGGCCGATGTAGCGGTGGGAGCGGACTGTGTCTGCGAACTCCTTGAACCGGCGGTGCTCCCGCGTGGTCACGAACGCTGGCCGCGTGTCTGCGTGGGGCGGTGGTGCTTCTCTGAATTCGTCGAAGTGGCCGCTGAGGAACCGGCGCCCGTCGTCGCCTGGTTCGAAGAGGACGGAGATGGGTTTGCTGTTGTCTGGCTCAGTCGTTGGCATAGGTTCTCAGTCCGTGTCGGGCCGGGGGTGGCGCTGCGCGGTCGGGGGCTCTCTCCGTTGCCGGCGCAGCTTCGGGGCTGTGGCGGGTGTCTTCAGGTATTGAGCCGGCGTGAGCGGTGAGCTCGCGGAGCTGCTGTTTCAGGGCACGGCGTTGCTGGTTCCTCGCCGCCTGCAGATCGGTGAAGGACACGGTCTGGGAGGAGCGTTCGGGTGCGATCGCGCGACACAAGAACGTGTTGTCGTGGAACACTCGCACCTCGCCGAGGTCGCGGGGGTCGTACCGCACCGTGACGTCTTCGCCGACGTATGCGGCGAGGACCGGTGAGATGTATCGGGTCGATGCGAAGCGGATCCCGTCGCGTTGTACACGTCGGGTTGTGGCCGCAGTCAGCAGGAGGGAATCGATGTCTTCCGGGTGGGCGGGCATTCGAGGGATGAAGCTCTCACTCCGCCAGCGTGCGTGCGGGGCCTCGCCGGTCGCTGAATGCGTTCGTTCGTTGTACTCGTTGACGATGAATCGCTCGAGCACGTCATCGAGTTGGTGAAAGGTCAGGCTGGGTTCGCTGACGGGTGCCCCACCAGTGCCGTGCGGGATAAAGCCGGGCAGGTGCGGCAGCAGCTCGGTCGTGATCGTTCGGTAGAACCGTTCGATCTTGCCGCGCCCCTGCGGAACGCCGACCCGGGAGTGAATCAAGCGCACGTGGAGGTCGAGGCAGACGTGTTCGATCCTGGTCGAGGTGAAATCGGACCCATGATCGCTATAGAGGACGTCCGGGAGCCCCGCCACCACCCACTTTGAGTTCCGTTTCCGAGCAACCGCCTGATGGAATGCCAGCGCGGAATGCTCGGCGGTGGGTGCTGAGACCCCGACCGTGTAGCCGGCGACCGCGCGTGAGTAGTCGTCGAGCACGATCGTGAGCCAGGGTCGGACGGGTTGCTGTCGATCGTTGAGGATCATCACATCGAGCAGGGTGTGATCCATCTGCCACTGCTCATTCGGGGCAGACGTCGTGCGGCGGTAGACCAGTTCGAACCGGTCCCGGTATGCGGCGTCCCCGCCGTGAGCGAGGGCCGTGAGACCCGGGTCGAGCGCGCGAACGATCTCGCGGACCGTGGTGTATCCCGGTGCCGACAATCCGCGATCCCGAGCAATGTCACCGATGCGACGGTGGATATACGAGATCGTCGGCGCGGGCCGACGCACAGCAAGCGCCTCGATTGCGGTTACCAGTTCGGCGGCAGTGCGCGTCGACCCCTTATCGCGGCGAGGTGCTCTCGCCAGCCGTCCCGTCTCGATCCGAGCTGCCCATCGTTGCAGAGTCCGCACCGCAACGCCGGAGTGCTCCGCAAGACGCGTCCATGGCACACCGTCCTGGTGTTGGCGCACAAGCTCGGCCTTCTGCCGGTCGCTGAGGTGCGCCACGATGCCTCGTCAGGCCCGCTCGACGTGCTCGGCCAAGTGCCGATAGATCGTGGGCCGGGACACCCCGAACGTGTCGGCAATCTCTTGGACGGTGTGGCCGCCCTCGTCGTACATCGCCCGGGCCTGCCGGATCTTCGTTGGCGTCATCTTGAACTTGGGGCCACCCTTCCGCCCGCGTGCGCGGGCGGCCGCGAGGCCGTCGTGGGTGCGCTCCACGATGAGGTCGTGCTCGAACTCCGCGATCGCGGCGAGCATGTGGAAGAACAGACGGCCACCCGGAGTGGTGGTGTCGATGCCCTGCGACAGGGCCTTCAACCCGACCCCACGCTGCTGCAGCTCGTCCGCGACCTGTTTGAGGTTTCGCACAGACCGGCCGAGCCGGTCAAGCTTCGTCACCACGAGCGAGTCACCCTCGCGCAGATACCCGAGGGCATCCGTCAGCGCCGGCCTCTTCGCCAGGGTGCCAGATGCGTGTTCGACGAAGATCTTGTCGCACCCCGCAGCTTCGAGGGCATCGGTCTGGCCGTCCGGATTCTGGTCTCGGGTCGAGACGCGGGCGTAACCGATCGTGGCCATGCCTCAGCGTATCGCGAACGCCGCCTGCTTTACATAGATCGCCGACACGAGTCATGAGATGTGGAGTTGACCGGTAAGTGGCGGTGTTCTGTGATCGCTCGGTGTCGCAGGCGACTTAATCCTCGAGGACGCGAGATCTCTGGTAGAACCTCGCTCGAGACATCCCCAGGTCTTGGGCGACTTGAGCTGCAGGCTCACCACCTTCGACTAGACGGATAGCGTTCCGGATCTGGCTGTCGGTAACGCGTCGCGGACGGCCGCCAACTCACCCACCCCGTTCGAGGAAGCGTTCTACGCCTACCAAATCGACCACACTCAGCTAAGAGTGATCAAATGGGGCGAGTCTTCATCTGACTCAGGTATCGAGAGAGCGCGTTGCCTCTGGCTTCGCGCCAAGGAACGGGAGACGACATGGGACACGGCGGAGGCAACCGCGGTCATAGACGCGGCGACAATCACGACCGCGGATACGGACGCGGCGACAATCACGACCGGGGATACGGACGCGGCGACGACCACGACCGGGGATACGGACGCGGCGACGACCACGACCGCGGATACGGTGGTGGAGAATCGAGAGGGCTGATCGGACGCGTCATCCGGCGGCCGGAGCGTCTTCGCCTCCGAGAGGCCGCAGATTACCGAGCGACCGGCCTCGTCCATACAGTGATCTTCGAGGGGGAGACGCAGGTCCTTGAAATCACGGTGGATGGCGTCCCCGCCGCGGTTCGCACGGATCGCGGCGTCTCGGTTCATCGCGGCGAGTCCGTATCGATTGGCTTCAACGCATCGGACATTCTGCTGTTCGACGCCGAGACGGGTGCCCGATTGCCACGCGACGGTGCTCATGCCGAGTAGGGGCGGCGCCGTCCTGTGGGATCTCGATGGCACGCTCATCGACAGCGAGGCGAGCTGGGCGCACGCGTGCGCCCAGCTCTCGCGCGAGCTTGGAGCGCATCCCTGGGATCCTGAACCGGCAGAGATCTCGGGCATCTCCATTCCTGGTCTTGCGGATCTCCTCCGTGAGCGTGGAGCTCGTAGTGAACGCCGTGTGGTCGTGAAACTGCTGGCGGAACGAATGGAGGATCTCAATCGTCGCGACGGAGTCTTGTGGCGCCCGGGGGCGCTCGACCTGCTGGAGACCCTGCAGCGTGCGGGCGTTTGCCAAGGACTCGTCACGATGTCCCCCTCGCGCACCGCAGCCACCGTCCTCGAACAGCTACCTCACCCATACTTCGCCGACGTAACGACGGCAGATATGGTCACCCGTCCAAAACCCGACCCAGAGGCCTACCGGACAGCTCTCCGCAACTTACGCGTCTCTGGCTCGCAATCCGTGGCAATAGAAGACTCCACCGTTGGGGTGCAGAGCGCGCGAGGCGCGGGTCTCCGCGTGATCGCCGTACGGGGCTCCCAACCCGTCGAGGCACAGGATGGCATCCAGGTATGGGAGTCGTTCCGTCATCGCGGGATCGATGACGTGATCGCGGCGGGCTTGCGACTCTGAGGCGTCTCTGGATCGAAAGCAGTGCCAGTACCCCTGCGCGTTGCACTGGAAACAAGCTCGCGAAACCCATGAATCTAGAGATATCTCACCGGCCGCACTGACTCGACTAGTCCCCGGGGAGCGTCCTCTCGTCTTGCCCGCCCGCCAGCTGACGGTAGCTTCACGTACCCCGGTTCGTCTGGAGCGGGGTGGCGGAGGCGCTCGAACAGGGCATACCGTCCATCCACCAGACGCGATCTACGTCGCTATCGTCGGACCACTTGCGCATCCTCAGCGCGACGAAAGCTACATAGCTGATGTACAGCGGAAGGCAGATGAAGCTAACCAGGATGATCCATCCGTCCGGTATGCCCCAGCACTAAACGCTCCACTTCACCAGAAATATGAAGACTGGGAGTGGTGCCAAGAGTGCCGCAACGGCCAGCGCGGACCCCTTTGACACCAACCGCGCTTGCCTAGACGCCTCAGGTGTCGTCTCCATGCGGCGGCGGTAACACACCCCATGCGCGTAGGGGCAGTGGAACCGACCATCTAACCGGTTCGCGAAACCCATGGGTTATGCGACAGGGAGGTTACGAGACACATGCGCCCGGTCGGGGACTCACCGAGGACGGCGAGCAGATTCGAGGCGCGGCCGGTTCAGTACAGCATCCCCATCACCGCTCGTACCTCGTCGAGAGTGCTCTGTGCGATCGATTGGGCACGGGCGTTGCCCTCGCGGAGCGCCGTTGCAGCGTCGGCGTACGTGAGGGCAGCGCGGCGTGCTCGGTGTTCCCGCAAGAACTCGTTCACCGCCTCGATCGTGAACTCCTTCAACGCGCCCGCACCAGCACTTCCGATCTCGGCGGCGATGTCCTCCGGAGTTCGGCTGAGCACGATCGCCGCTGTTGAGAGAAGGCCAGCAACCTCGGGCCGGTTCTCGGGATCGTAGGCAATGGTGCGTTCAGAATCGGTGCGGGCACGTTTGATTACTGTTGCTGTTTCGTCCGCCGTCATACCTAGTGCGATCGCATTGCCGTAGCTTTTGGACATCTTGCGGCCGTCGAGTCCCGGCAGCTCGGGCACATCGGTGATGAGCGCGACTGGCTCTGGGAAGACCTCGCCATATCGTTCGTTGAATCGGCGCGCGATCGTTCGCGTGACCTCGACATGCGGAAGGTTGTCTTTCCCTACTGGCACGAGGTTGCCCTTGCAGAAAAGGATGTCCGCAGCCTGGTGGACCGGGTAGGTGAGAAGTAGCCCACTCAGCGCGCGGCCTGAGGCTGAAAGCTCAGCCTTGACCGTCGGGTTGCGATGCAACTCGGCCTCCGTGACCAGGCTCAGAAACGGGAGCAGAAGCTGATTGAGCGCCGGTACCGCTGAGTGAGTGAAGATCGTTGTCGATTGTGAATCCAGGCCCGCTGCTAAATAATCAAGGACCGCTCCGTAGACATTCTCACGAACGTTGCCCGCAGACTCTCGATCGGTGATGACCTGATAGTCAGCCAGGATGACGAAAGTCTCAACTCCGGCGATCTGCAGCCGCACTCGTTCTCTGATTGTCCCGAAGTAGTGACCGAGATGAAGCTGTCCAGTGGGTCGTTCGCCCGTAAGGACCCGATAATGCTCGGGGTGCGCCGAGATTGAGGCGCGCAACTCCGGCATGCGTTCGGCGGTGGCGGTGAATGAGTCCATGTCTGCTCCGATACTCAGGGAGCTACACGGACGTTAGTACCGCGAATTTCGCGGGCTGCCGTGCAGCCCGCGCGTGTGCGTTACGGCTGCTTGTGCAGCCACCACCAGGACGAAACGGCGAAACGCATGGAAAGAGCATAGCGTGACCCGCTTGTCGCCGCTAAGAACGCGGTTACCCCATGGCGAAGATGCCGCGCGCCCGATGTGCGCCACGGCCGATGTCTCATAACCCTAGGGATACGAGACGTCTCATCTGCCTGAGTGTTGAGGACTTCGGACACTGACATGGTTCGCGAGTTTCCCAGGCTCGGCGATTCTCACAACTATGTCTCACAAGTGATTGACAAGATACGAGTACACACCCATAGTTGCGAGACACCTGGAGAACCCTGAAATGGCAAAGCTGATCGGCTACGCACGAGTGTCCACCCGCCAGCAGTCGGCGGATCGCCAAGAAGTGGACCTTCTGGCTGCGGGCGTCCGCCGAGATGATCTGTACACCGATCACGGAGTCTCCGGTGCCCGCGCATCTCGCCCCCAATTCGATCGCGCGATCGAAGCAATCGAAACCGGCGACACCCTCGTCATCACCACACTGGATCGGTTGGGCCGATCGACACAGAACATGCTCGCCTTCGCAGACGAGCTCCACGCTCGAGGCGCAGGATTGCGCGTGCTGAACCTGGGAGGCGGCGACGTCGACACGTCCACGCCGATGGGGTCGATGCTGTTCACCGTCATGGCAGCACTCGCGCAGATGGAACACCAAATCAAGCGCGAGCGCATCGTTGACTCGATCAGCAAACGACGCATCGCCGGCAAGGATCTCGGCGGACGCCGACAGCGAGTCACGGACAGCCAGATCCGCAACGCCCTCCACCTCGTACAAAGCGGCCAGCCAACAGCACAGGTCGCCCGCGACCTCGGAATGTCCCGCGCAACCTTCTACCGCCGGTCAAGAGCACTCACCGATTAGCACTCGACCGCAAAGTGTCGGTTTGTGCACACCAGTACAGATCGGGCGTTGTCCACAGTCCCCAGCACAATGCCCGGATTACTAGGGCCAGCTGTGCCGACGACTTCGGACAATGACACATCTGGTCGTCGACGTCGACGAGGCTGCCGAAAACGATCGTTATCGCCTGCCTGTACAAGTACGTGGCGATGTCTCCACGTTCAATCGTTCAGCACGTCAAGACCCTCGGCCTCTAGCTCGAACCGGAGTTGGACTCGACCCGACCAATAGGGAGAAAGCTCCTTGAGACGAGTCTGCGCGTGACGGGAGTCAGACGCCGTGGGCGGCGAGGAACTGGCTGACGTTCGCATGACGGAAGGCACCCAAGTTCTCCCGGATCTTGTCGTGATCCCAGTCCCACCACGCCAGCGCGATGAGGCGTTCCGCGATGTCGTCAGGCTGTCGACGGCGAATTACGGTCGCGGGTACGCCTGCAACGATGGCGTAGGGAGGCACGTCCTTGGTCACGACAGCACCTGCCGCGACGACTGCCCCGTCGCCGACGATGACCCCAGGCTTGATCTGAGCTCCGTGGCCGATCCACGTGTCGTTGCCGATCACGGTCCGACGCGCGGCGCGGGCCGAGAAAACTTCGTCATCATCATCAGCGTCGCCCCAATACTTACTGCTCCGGTAGAGGAAATGGTGCAAAGACGCACGGTCGAGCGGGTGGTCGACCGCACCCACCCTCACGAAGCTCGCGATGTTCGAGAAGCGACCGACAGTCGTGTTCGCGAGATCGGCGTAGCGGTCGCAGTAGCTGTAGTCACCCAGTTCGCTCGCTGATACGCGCGACCCCTCTCCGACCTCGGTGTACCTGCCGATCACGCTGTCGGTGATGACGGCTCCGCCGTGCACGATCCCTTGTGGCGGCAGGGGGTTTCCGTGGCCGGCGGCAAGGTCCCCACCCAGGTGCTCCGCCGCCGGCCCTTCCACGAGACACTCAATCGTGAGGGCAAGGAGATCTCCGCCCTCCGTGATGGTGCCGTGGTTCTCGATGACGGCGTCTTCCGCCCAGTGCGGGGCAGGGTCGGCGCGTCGAAGGCGTTGCTCGATGTCATCTCCCGCTTCTCTCCCGCGCTCGCGAAGCCGAGAGGCTCTCACCTCATCGCTCACGGTTATCCGGATGACTACGAGCGATCTGTATCTTTTCTTCAAGGCCCCGAGGACGGAGCGCGATACGTTCACCACCACTGAGCGTCCGGCGCTCAGGTGCTCGTCGATCTCCGTGGTGAGCCCGTAGCGCAGTCCGTGCGCTGCCCACTCGACCGCGAACTGCCCTCGCGCCGAGAGCACATCGAAGTCCGTGTCAGACAGCGGAAGGTGGTCCTCACCAGCGCCCGGTGGGCGGGTGATGCAACGGCGGGGATAGACGAGGTCTGCGCGTGCGCGCGCACGAGCTCGGGCGATCAGCGAGTCTTTGCCTGAACCGCTCGCACCGATGATGGCGACGAACGTGCCAGCGATCATGTCGGCCCCGGTCATGCGACGCGTACACCTTCGCGATAGACACTGCGCACGACCGGCACGGACGCTCCACCGTCGAAGCGGTGGTCTCGAACGCGGATGACGTCGGCGCGGGTGCCGGCCTCGATGCGCCCTCGGTCGTCGAGGCCGATGGCTGCTGCAGCGTTTCCACTGAAGAGCATCGCGCCCTGGGAGAGCGTGATCGAGCCGGCCGCTACGAGCTTGAACACTGCCTGCAGCGGACTGAACGGAACGTAGTCGGACGAGAGGATGTGCAGCAGCCCGCGTTTCAGCAGTTCCGCTGCCGCGACATTGCCGGACTGGCTCCCGCCGCGAACGATGTTGGGGGCGCCCATGACCGTGAGCATGCCGTGTTCCAGGGACGCTTCGGCTGCCGCGACGGTCGTCGGGAACTCCGCGATCTTCACACCGAACGCCGCCGACTCTTCCACCTGCTCGCGTGTCGAGTCGTCGTGGGCGGCGAGTGTGATTCCGCGCACCGCAGCGATCCCAGCAGCGTTTTTGCGATTCCGGTAGGAGTGCAGCGCGGCCTGCTCGATCATGCCGGCGATGTAGGCGTCAATCTCCCCCTCGCCGACGATCCCCTTGCCGAGGTAATACTTGCGGAACTCTGCCACGTCCTCGAACTGCCGCTGCCCCGGGGTGTAGTGCGTGCCGTCCTCGGTGCGGCTGTGCCACTTGCCGAGCTGGTCAATCACCTGCGCCAGGTGGTCGATAGTCGCGCCCAGCTCACCGAGCAGCCGGTATGAGTCGCGCGGGTGCGGTACATCGCGGGTTGAGTGCGCGAGCGTACGCGCCAGCTCTTCGGCCTCGGCGGCGATTTCGAGCTGCCGCTGTTCCTCGTTGATTGCCATTGTGGTTACTCCCTACTCCATCGGGCGGCCGGGTGACAGGCTGTGCGCGGGTGCGCCCTCGAACGGTCGGCCGCCGTTCAGCTCGGTTTCGAGCTGCACTACCTTCTCGAGAATTGCTTCAAGCTGGAAGTCGGAGAGTGACCGATACGGCCGCCCTGCGTTCCTCGCTGCGATGAACGCTGCCCGGATGCGTTCGCTATCCTCCGGGGCCGCGTAATAGCCCATCTTCGTGCGGGTGCCAGGCTTCGAGCTGGCGGCCGTCACGGTGCGCTTTGGCGCAGCGGGCGCTGCGGGTGCTGTTCTCTCAGGGGCCGGCTGTGCCGTCTCAACGCGGCCGCTCGTCGGCGCTACGGGCGACATGCTGCCGAGTTGTGAGCGTCGGCGTTCGGGTTTCTTAGACATGAGCAGTTCCCTTCATAAGCTGGTCGATGTGTGCGGCGTAGATCGCGGCGAGGTCGCGCGCCTGCGCGTCACCTTCGTCCAATCCGCGGGCCGTCTCGGTAGCATCTGCGATTGCCTGCCGCTTCGGCACGGGTGGGGTAAGAATCGGGAGCTGTGCGGCCTCGGCGGCCGCCGTCAGCTCGTCAGCCCAGTAGCCTCCCGCGAGCGTGTGCGCCTCGTGCGCGTTGAGCACCAGACCGGCGACCGTGAGCTGCGGGTTATAGTGCTCGCGCACCTGGCCCACGGTGGTCATGAGCTTCGCGAGGCCGTTGACGCTCCACAGCTTCGACTGTGAGACGATCACGACTGCCTCGGCTGCCGTGAGCGCGCTGATCGTCAGCGGGTCGATAGCGGGGCCACAGTCGATGAGCACCAGGTCATATTCGGCCTGGATCGCGGCGAGCTGCGCGCGCAGCCGCGATTCGCGGCCTGGCTCCGATGAGATAACGAGTTCGTTTCGCACGTCGGCCAGGTTGTCGCCCACGGTCGGCGCGACCGTGAGGCCTTCCCAGATGCCGGGCACGAGCACGTCAGCCAGCGTGTCTTCGCTGCGGCTACTGAGCGCGTCTGCCACTCCGACGTCGCCCTCTTGCATGTCTTCGGTGAGAACGCTGGTGATGTTGCCCTGCGGGTCGGCGTCGATCACAAGCACGCGCTGTCCGTCGAGGATCGCGGCGCGGGCGTGGTGGTAGACGGTCGTGGACTTCCCCACTCCGCCCTTCTGGTTGCAATACGCAAGAATCATGGTGCCCTTCTTTCAGGTCTAATGGTACTAATACCCCTATTGGGGGCAGATAGTGGGCTGCACCTTGGCAGCCCACTATCTCGGCGGTCTAGTTCCGGCGCTCGACGGTGACGGTCTGGCCGCGAAGGCTCACGGTCACCTCTGCATCGAGCACCTTGCGAACGGTGCGGGTGTTGCCCTCGTCGTTCGTGTAGGTGTCCAGCAGCTCTTCGCCCGCGACGTTCACGCGCACGTTCCCGCAACGCTCAGCGAGGTCGCACAACGCCTCGGCGTCGGCTCCCCAGACTGCAACGTCGTAGCCTTCGGTGCCGCCGTCCTCGAACTC